>NZ_FJND01000001.1:502631-531668 GCF_900067165.1 Trichococcus sp. ES5 | reverse complement strand
AACACCTGCAGAACGCCTTCAGGAAGAACTGGCCGATTTACAAGCAGCTTAAGGTGTTTTGTTGGTTCTATAGGATAAGAGAATAGATTAGCTGAGTCAAGAGCCGCTTTGCTCCTTCTCTTGACTCAGCTAACCTATCCTCTTGGGTCAGAACCACCAACAACTCACCTGAAAAATGGTAAGGGATGAAACACTCCCTGCCGTCAATGGCTTCAAAGCATTGGTAATACTGGATTATTGAGTAATTCGCTGTCTATAAAGGTTTTTAAAATTTTTTATGCATTTGATATTGCAATTAAGCGTTCGAAACGTTTGGATAATTTTTAAACAAAAAGATTGCATACGTAAATTAGTTTTTATATAATAGGAAAGAAATAAACTTCTGTTGAAAAAAGAAGTGAGTTTTTTTAGTAAACAAACAGTAAAAAAATACAGAATAAGACGGAGGAAATAAACATGAGAAATAAAATCAAACAGTTGTTGAAAAAAGAAGGCGGATTTACATTAGTAGAGTTGCTAGCGGTTATTGCAATTTTAGGATTTATTGTAGCGATTTCGATTCCATTGGTTGGGAATGTTGTTTCTAAGGCTAAAACGGATACAGAAGCACAACAGCAAGAGCTGGTTATCGATGCTGCGCAAATGTACTTCTTACAAGAAAAAGATCCGGTAAGTCCTGTCGATATAGCTACTTTGAAAAACAAGGGGTATCTAGAAAAAAAATATAAAGGTACATCACCAGAATCTATAACAAAAGCACAAGCAGAAGCAGGGGAATTGACAACAACAACACCGTAACACCCATTCAAATACATAGAAAGACTCCTTCGTGGGGTCTTTCTTGCTTATCAGGAGTTTTTTTATGCATACAATCATAACCGTTATTTTTTTCATCTACGGCTTGGTGTTCGGGTCTTTTTTTAATGTGGTGGGGTTGCGGGTGCCGAACGGGTCGTTGTTGGCTCAAACACGTTCCTATTGCGACACCTGCCAGCGGACTTTGACTTGGAAAGAATTGATTCCGGTCTGGTCTTTTGTGCGCCAAAGCGGCAGGTGCCGTGAATGCAAGGAAAAAATTTCGCTGCTGTACCCGATCATGGAGCTGGCGACCGGCCTCTTGGCGGCCTTCACTTACTACCGCTATGGTTTGACTGAACAAACGCTTCTGGGTGCGCTGCTGATCGCGCTCATCATTCCGGTCACGGTATCGGATTTTGCCTACAGTAAAATTCCCAACAAGCTGCTTTTGTTTTTCACGCCTTTGTTTGTGGCGGTGCGCTTGCTGTATCCGCAGCCGTCTCTGTGGATGTCATTGGCGGGAGCGGGTCTGGCTTTTATTTTGGTATTCGTGGTCATCCTTGCATCGAACGGAGGCATGGGTGCTGGTGATTTGAAATACTTCACTTTATTGGGGTTCATTTTCGGACCTGTTCATTTTTTGCTCTTGTTCTTTTTGGCCACACTTTACGGCGCGATCGTTGGGATGATCCTGATGAAGCTGAAGGGTGGCGATCGGAAAATGACGATACCGTTCGGGCCGTATATCGGTCTGGCCGCAATGACTGTTTTTTATTTTGGCGAAGCGTTGATTCAGTGGTACTTGGCATTTTTCAGTTGAGTCGGATCACTGTTTATGTTTCGGAGAGGGAAGGAGGTACATGATGTTATTTCAGAAAAAACCATTGCTTTATTTTGAATTTTTGGAGCGACGGATCCGCTATCTGGTCATGGATGCGCAATCCCGGACCATACTGGAGAAAAATGAGATTTTGTTTGACACCGAGATCCTCCATGAAGGGAGAATCATCAATCAATCGTTGCTGGAGAATCGCCTGAACGCGCTGGTTACCGAAAAAAAATGGAAAAATGCTCAAGCATCCATTCTCTTGCCGGACGATTTTGTCATCGTGCGGGAGGAAAAGATACCCGTACAGTTGGCACCGTCAGAGATCAGGGCGTATGTTGCCTTGCATATGGGCCAGCTGATCCGCTCGCCGTTCAAGGAGACACGTTTTCATTTTGAGTTGCTTGAAGCTAGCGATATGGATCAGAACATCCTCTTGATGCTCTATCCGCAGGAAGTCATTTTTGAGTACGAATCCTTATTGGAGAAGGTAGACTTGAATCCGATCTTGGCGGATATTTCTTCGCTGTGCCTGTACCGGAACATCCGGCAGCAGACTGATTTGGAACAGACTCCAGATAAGCATGTGATGGTGCTGCAATGGAGTCCGGTGGATCATACGATCATGGTTTTCCACCGTGATTTGCCTAAATTTTCGCGCCATTCACGCATAGCCCGTTTGGTTGATTTGTGGGAAATCGGTCCGGAAGGCGAATGGGTCTGGAAGGACGATCAGGAGTCTTTTGAAGAGACGATCACGGATATGCTGGATGTTTTGGAAAGACTGTTGGAGTTTTATCGTTATTCTGTGATGAACGGTCAAGGCGGCGTGACGGACATCGTTTTGGCAGGCGATTTCCCGTATCTGGATAAGGTAAAGGAACAATTATCCCAGCGCTTTTTCCTGCCGATTCACCTGCTGCAGCCGTCTGAAGAAATCAACCCCAAATTTTTGCCTTTATACGGGCTCGCAACGAAGGAGAAGCAGGCCGGTGTTCCGAAGAAAGTTGCGCAGAAAAAAATGAAGCGTACCGCAAAAAAAGTACAGGAGGAAAAGGAACATGTTTGAAGTCAATTTTTTTGAAAAAAAACAGCAGAATTTTCTTCCTTTTGTGCTTGGCGGTGCTTTCCTTTTCCTGTTTATTCTGATGGGTATCTATTTTTTCTCGGCGCAAGCGTATTACACAAAAGCGGAAATGCGTGACCGGGAGTGGCTTCAGACCGAGGAAGAGCAGTTGAGTATTTCGCGGCAAATGCAGGAATACGCACAATTGACGGATCGGACGGCAGAGAACAAAGCCACTTTTGAAGCGAAACAATATCCGATGGCCTTCGTGGCAAAGGCAATCATAGCGCAAGTTCCGAACGGGGAACAGCATGTGGCTATTTTCAATAAAAATGAAACCAATCAGATCACCTTGGTGTTGGAGGGACTGACCGTCACGGAAATCTCCGAAACTGTCGAAAAGTTTAAAGCGTTGGCGTATGTTTCGAATGTCCAGCTCATCCGCATGGAAAATCAAGTGGACGGAGCGGGTTCGACGGTCGAACTCTGGCTGGATCTGGATGAAGCGGCGTTGCGAGAGGAGGTTCTTTCATGAAGCTGAAATGGGATCGGCTGTCTATTTTATTGGCTTTTGTGATGGGACTGATGGTTCTGGCGGCTTTCGTTTTCGGGCACGTGTATTTTCTCGCTCCGATTAAGCAAGGAGCTGATCGTGCAGCACAGCTAGTAGCAGAACAAACGAGCTTGCTGGCCGATTATCCTCCAGAAGCAACGTTACTGGAGGAGTACCGTCAAACTTACGAAGAGACTTGGGAGTTTTTACCTGAAGGCGAAAGGGTCGACCAAGAACTGGTCATTATGGAACAGCTTGCGGCCGAAGAGAATGTGCTGGTGCAACAAATCGTGCGTGCAGAAGAACCCGAAGCGATCGAAGGACTTGATGAAAGTTACCGTAAGAGCACTTATGAAGTGGAAATGACAAGCACTGCTGCAGGTAATCTGCAGAGACTGGTCGAAAGGCTCGAGGGCTTGGAACGCATCTGGAATATCCATTCTTTTGGGTTCGAAAAGCTTGGCGAGGAGTCTTTCAGCGGTACTTTCACTTTTGAACTGTTTTATTACGTAGCTGAATCCGAAGACGCTCAAAATTGAATTTTTTCATACATCATTAAAAAACGAGCGGCACCCTCACAAGAAAATGTGAGGGTGCTGCTCGTTTGTGTTATCCCATAGTGAGGCGAACAGAAGTCCTTGCATTCAGGCATTGAACAGTCAAGGTGAGCCAGATCAGCCATCGACTCCCAAAACTTCACCAGTCTCAGCGTGAATCTTCACTTCGGCATCGTGTCCTTGGAACTCGACTTCATAAACAGGAGCATTTCCGTGATCATCATTATTGTCCAGTTTCCAGCCTTCAAACGCTGAAGCATCGGTGTTGATGCGTTCCTGGGCGATCCGAATGGCCTCGGCAGGAGTGATCAGATTACCGAAGGATAGGTAGCCGTCGTCATCGTGATCGTTATTTTCACTATCTTCCTTCAGGATTTCTTCGGTCTCGGCATCAACACGAAGCTCATATTCGGTCTGTCCGACGACACCTTTGATTTCATAAGTGTAGTCGCCGAAATCTTTGTCGAAGTCGACTTCTTTGATCTGGGCATCCGGATATTTTTCCATGAAAATTGCGACGGCACGGTCCAAGGATACGCTGCTGTAGCCTGTTTCGGCCGGCAATGCATCATCGGTTGCGACCGCAGTACTACTTGTGTTCGCCGGATCCATCGTCTCGGTACTGGCTTCCTGCGCCATTGAGGAACTGGTGATCGAGATCTCATCAGTGGTGTTCGCGTTATCTCCGCACCCAGCGAGCGTCAAAACCGCCAAGCCGGATAAGGCGATATACTTCCAATTCTGCATCATTTAACATCATCCTTTCTTATACAAGGATAAGGCAAACAACATTTTGGATCAAACAAAACGGCCTTCGTAGGAGGAGCGAAAGCAAGTATGCTAGGCCGGAGGATCCGGCCGCAAAGGGCAGGTTACCTCCGGCGAAGCCGTGCGTCCTTGGAGGTAATACTGGGAAGAGATGCACCAACTCCTGTAAGGAAGTCTTCACCGGAGGACAGCAAAAGAAGTGGGCGTCAACTCCTGCGACCCCGCCGCTCGCAGGAGGAGTGAAAGCAAGTATGTTTGGCCGGAGGAGCCGGCCACTAAGGGCGGGCTACCTCCGGCGAAGCCGTGCGTCCCCGGAGCTAATGCTGGAAAGAGATGTACCAACTCCTGTAAGGAAGGCTTCATCGGAATACAGCGAATGAAGACCGCGTCAACTCCTGCGACCCCGCCGCTCGCAGGAGGAGCGAAAGCAGGTATGTTAGGCCGGAGGATCCGGCCGCAAAGGGCAGGTTACCTCCGGCGAAGCCGTGCGTCCTTGGAGGTAATATGGGAAGAGATGCACCAACTTCGGTGAGGAAGTCTTCCCCGGAGGACAGCCAAAGAAGCCAACGCCAGCTCCGGCGACCCAACCGCTCACCGGAGCAGCAAGCAAAATCTTCAGCCTACAGACTACAACGCACCTCAACTATCTGATATACTGAAAGGAACATTCAGTCGGAAGGAAAGGAGGCGCTGCCGATGAAAAGAGAGCGACGCATTTATGATTGGCTACCGGTAATCGCATGGATGATTGTTATTTTTATGCTTTCGGCTCAACCGGCAGATCAGTCCATCATTTTGAGCGGAAGCGTGACACGCTTTTTGGCGAACGGACTCAATCAGCTTGCTGCGCTCATCGAACATTTCACGCGTGCGCAGGGAACGGTCGTGTTTTTGGCAGGCATTCTGGTGCTGATCCATCTGCTCGAAACACAACAGGATGAACCGGAAATTTTCGGCATCAAGAAACGCTGGATCATCAGTGGAACCGCCATTTTTTTGGTGATGGCGATCGGTCTGTTCCTGTTCGTCGATTTCGTGCAGGACACCAGTTTTTCCTACGCAGGCAGATTGATCCGGAAATCCGCCCACTTCATCGCGTATCTGATCCTCGGTTTCCTGGTTTCGCATGCAATGAAGAACGAGGCCTCCACCGCGACCGCCTGGAAACGGAGAGGTGCCAGCCTACTGTTCTGTGTGGTATATGCAATCAGTGATGAGTTTCATCAACTATTCGTGCCCGGCCGCGGCCCAATGCTGAAGGATGTCCTCATCGACGGATTAGGCGCGGCAATCGGAATCCTGCTTTATGTGGGTGCCAGAGAATTATGGCTGCGTTGGAAAAATAAATAGCCTGGGAACACTTAATCATCAGTGTTTTTCAGGCTGTTGACATTTATGCTTTTAATGGAAAATTAGGTATTACCGGGAACTTCCGGCACGTATTCTGTATTGTCGGGGGAGTGAGTGTGGGATTCGACGAACTTCCAACATTTTTCATGAGTTGCCGGAAGACAGCAAAGCAAAAGGACAAAATGAAATGTTGGCCGAATTCCGGGAGAAGCCTTGCTCAACGGTATTCTTCTTTTGAAAGATATCGGATTTGCCGATGAGGAAATGTTCAACGCGAATATCGACGGGAAAACATGGGAATTCCGGCGAGGCATCCTCACCTTCAATTTCAGTGCCGTTCACGCAGAATTCCTCGTTGAGAACATCACCTTGTATTTTTTTGTCAGTAGTCGAAAAAAATTAGCCATCGTACAAATTTCATGTATAATAAGAAAGAATACTATAAAGGAAGAGGATAGAATACATATGATAACTTTAAAATCTGATCGCGAAATTCAAGCTATGGAAGAGTCCGGGGCAATCCTGGCTGGTATCCATGAGGAATTGCGCGGTTTTATCAAGCCGGGTTTGACGACGATGGAGGTCAACAACTTTGTGCAGGCGCGCATCGAAGTAGCTGGCGCCATCTGCGAACAGATCGGTTTCGAAGGATACGAGTATGCGACGTGCACGAGCGTCAACGACGAAATCTGCCATGGCTTCCCGGGCAAATATGTGCTGAAGGACGGCGATCTGATCAAGGTCGATACAGTCGTGAACTACAACGGTGCCATGTCCGATTCTTGCTGGAGCTATGTGGTCGGCGAGGCCACGCCGGAAGTGAAGCGTCTGATGGAAGTCACTGAAAAAGCCTTGTACTTGGGCATCGAGCAAGCAAAACCAGGCAACCGTGTCGGCGATATCGGCCATGCGATCCAGACTTATGTCGAAGGCGAAGGTTTCTCGGTCGTCCGTGAGTTCATCGGTCATGGTATCGGACCGACGATGCACGAAAGTCCATCCATTCCGCACTACGGTGATGCAGGTAAAGGGTTACGCCTGAAGGAAGGCATGACGATTACGATCGAGCCAATGGTCAACACAGGCGTTTGGAAGTCCAAAATGGATGACAACGGCTGGACAGCCCGCACAAAAGACGGCGGTCTGAGCTGCCAATTCGAGCATACTATCGCAATCACCAAAGACGGCGCGAAAGTATTGACGCAACAAAAATAATGAACACAGGGACAACTGGCATATTGTATCTTTTTTAGCCCATCTCACATTTTCTGGAGGGACATTTATGGAAGAAGAAATTTCATTAGGCGAGATATTCGCAATCCTGAAACAACGTATTTTTTTAATTACTATTTTGTCATTTTTGGGGCTTTCGGTTTCAGCTTTGTACACTTTTTTTGCAGTGACCCCGACTTATAATGCAACAACCCAAATGTTGGTGAATCGTAAGTCTGATACACTCAGTGAAATTCAGCTTGAGGACATCAATACGAATGTGCAGATGATCAGTACATACAAAGACATCATCAAAGGGCCAGTGATATTGAAAGAAGTCCAAGAAAAATTGGAGCCTAACTACAGCGTTGAGCAATTAGCCAGTATGATATCCATCAGCTCGAATTCAGATTCACAGGTATTTTCTTTGACAGTCACCACGACGAGTCCGACTGAAGCAGCCACCATTGCAAATGAGATTGCAGAGACCTTCCAAACAAGCATCGGAAAAATCATGAACGTCGAAAACGTCACGGTTATTTCGGAAGCCACCGTCAATCCCAATCCAATCTCGCCGAACGTGCCAATGAACCTAGTGCTAGGATTGTTGATAGGGGGCATGCTTGGTGTAGGCATCGCCTTCTTGCAAACTTTCATGGACAATACGTTGAAGGACAGCCAATTCATTTCGCAGAAGATCGGCTGGCTGGACCTCGGCGTCGTATCAGAGATAAAAAAGGAAGAATTCACAGCAATAACCCAGTTTAATGCGCTGGAAACGGCAAATGATCGAATCGGAGGCTAAGTCATGTTCAGAAGAAAAAACAGTCAACCATTGCAGCAAAGCGCTGCCATCACCATGGCGTTGCCGTCTGCTGCCATCTCTGAGCAGTTCCGTGTGCTTCGGACGAACATCCGTTTTTCCCTGATGGACACTAGTCTCCGTTCGCTTGCGATTACTTCGGCAAGCAATAATGTCGGCAAGTCAACTGTCGCCATCAACTTGGCCATCACAATCGCCCAACAAGGAAAACGTGTCTTGTTGGCCGACTGTGATTTCAGGCGACCGACCGTCCATGAACATTTCGCTCTTCCTAATGTGCATGGGCTGACGGACTTATTGAACAATCCGACAGGCGTTGTCCAGGATTATGTGCAAGCCACTAGATTGGCCGATTTGTCGGTCTTAACAGGCGGTCCTACGCCGCCAAATCCGGCAGAATTGCTTTCCAGCAGACGGATGATCCATTTGGAGAAGGAATTCGAGGAGCAATTCGACCTTATCATTTATGATACGCCGCCTCTTTTAGGGTTTGCGGATGCGCAGATTGTGGCTGGGCGTGCGGAGGGTACCATTTTTGTTGTTCAACATGGGGTTTCGACCAAGGCGGATACTGAGAAGGCCTCTGAAGCCTTAAAGCGGGTGAATGCTAATGTCTTGGGCGCAGTCTACAACCGCGTACCGGTCAATGCAGAAGATGCAAATCGTCACCATTATTATCAAACAAAAGTTAATCCAATATCCAAATAAAATGGAAATGGTTAGATAATAACAACGAGATTGGATATTCTGTTAATCAGTCAATTGTGGCGCATTATTCAGGGGAATTGAATCCACGAATCAAATAAACATGGTTGGAAAAGACTTTTTTTATTTATTTATAGTTATTTTAAATATGATATAGTACAATTAAAGAAGTTGACGAGCCTAGGATGTCATATCTAGGCTTTTTGTTTTCATACGAGAAAAAAATTTTTATAAAATAGATAGCGGGGGATTAATCATGGAGGAAGAAATATCTTTGTCTGAAATATGTTCAATATTAAGACAACGGGTCGGCAGAATCATCATTTGGAGCTTGTTGGGTCTATTGCTTACGGGTCTGTACACATTCTTTTTAGTCACGCCTACTTATCAATCAACTTCCAAAATCGTGGTGAATCAGACACAGAATGCGGAACAGGCGATCACGAACACGGACATCCAGACGAACTTGAGCCTGATCAACACGTATCAGGGCATCATTAAGGAACCGATCATTTTACAGGATGTCATCGCAAATACAGGGTCTGAGATTTCCTTGGAGCAGTTGCGAAATAAGATATCGGTTCAGACAGAAGCTGATTCACTTGTTTTCGGTGTTACCGTGACCGACGAAAATCCTTACACGGCCGCAGAATTGGCAAATGCGACTGCTAGTTCCTTCGAGCAAAAAATAGGCAGCATTTTGGATGTCAACAGTGTGACTATCCTTTCGGAGGCTGTCGCAAATACGAATGCCGTTTCACCCAATACACCCATGAATTTGGTGTTGGGACTTCTGGTCGGCATGATGATTGGGGTGGGCTTGGCCTTCTTGGCTGAATTCATGGATAAAACCGTAAAGGACGAAAGATTCATGGAACAGATGGGCTGGGTGAATTTGGGAGCCATTTTGCAGATGAGCGAAGAAGAGGTTGTTTCGACAAGATTCTCGCCAACAAAAGAAGAGCTGACGCGCAAGACAAACAGAAGGGTATAGGGGGGACATAGCATGTTTGGATCTAACAAAAGAAAAATCAAAAAATTGGATAGCCTGCAACGCAAAGGTTTGAGCCTTATTTCCATGATGAAGCCAAAATCAGTTATTGCGGAACAATACCGAACGATCCGCACCAATATCCAATTTTCGATGGTTGACCAGGATTTGAAATCGTTGGTGGTGACTTCTTCCGGTCCGTGGGAAGGGAAATCGACGGTCTCCGTAAATCTCGCTTCCGTTTTTGCCGATCAGGGGAAAAAAGTCCTTTTGGTCGATGCCGACTTGCGCAAGCCAACCTTGCAACGCACCTTTGGCTTGAACAACAGCGAAGGCTTGACTACGCTGTTGACTTCTCAGAACAAAGAAGCCGCTGATGTAATCAGCCAAATCGAAGGAACAAAATTGTTCGCTTTGCCGAGCGGTCCCATCCCACCGAATCCTTCTGAATTGTTGAACTCGAATCGGATGACTGCCCTTATCGGAAAGTTGGAGCAGGCTTTTGACATCATCATCTATGATATGCCGCCGATCACTTCCGTGACGGATGCGCAGATCATGTCCACGAAAACGGATGGCGTCATTTTCGTCATTCGCCATGGTGTTTCCCGAAAGGCTGCTGTCCATCATGCGAAGGAACTGTTGGAGATGGTAAATGCCAACATTCTGGGTGTCGTATTCAATGGTGTCGATTCAAACAGCTACAGTCCTTATGATTATTACGGCTATGGCTATGGCTATGGTTATGACGGTAAGAGCGAAGGTGGGGCCTGATGATCGATTTGCATTGTCATCTGCTGCCAGGCATTGATGATGGAGCCCGGACACTGGAGGATTCCTTGGCGATGGCTGAATTGGCTATTGCTGAAGGCATCACCCATATCCTTGTGACGCCGCACCATAAAAACGGCAGCTACGAAAATGTGAAAACTGTTATTGAAAAAAAGACGGCTGAGCTGCAAGCGGAGTTCGATAAACGCGATATTGCGCTGACCTTATTTCCTGGGCAGGAAGTGCGCCTAAACGGTGAATTGCTTACGGATGTATATAATGATGAAATTCTTTTTGCCGATTTAGATAATCAGTATCTTCTGATCGAATTTCCGACACTGTCGATTCCACACTATGCGGAATCGCTTTTTTTTCAGTTGCATCAGAAAGGCATCACGCCTGTCATCGTCCATCCTGAGCGCAACCAAGCCGTCATCGCAGATCCGAATACATTGTTGCCGTTCATTGAGAGAGGTGCACTGGCACAGCTGACTGCGAGTAGCTATGTCGGTATCTTCGGGAAGGAAATTGCGGAGCTCAGTAGCAGGCTGATCGAAGCGAATCTGGTGCATATCATCGCATCGGATGCGCACAACACGAGAGGGCGGTCTTTCCATATGCGAGAAGCTTTCGTTAAGTTGGAAGCTGAATTCGGGGGTGAAAGAGTGTTGGATTTCCAACAGAATGCTAAAGCTATTATTAATGGGGATATGGTCCAGACAGCAGTCCCTATGGAGGTCCTTCATAAAAAACAGAGATTCGGATTTTTAAAGAAGCGGTGGGGAAGATAGGCGAAGCTTAACTTATCCAGAAAAAGGCAGCTCAACGAAATAGTCCGTCAAGTGGTTTTAAATTTTGTCGAATCGGGTAGTGCCAAAAATTCTATGGAAACTGCCATGAACAATGAGGTGATGTGCAAAACTTAGCCCTGCTATTCAAAGTTGGGTGAAACAAACGCTCTTGACAACCGAGCCAATGGTTTCTTCCTGTGCCGTCAAGGGCGACGGTATACAAAAGGAGCAGCACAAAGTAGCCCTTGGCTTAAAAAATTTTAAACCATTGGCTTTTCGGATTGTAAAGAGTACGCTCCGCCGTTTGTTTAGTTTATTGGTTCTCTCTTTTTTAGAGGGCTCCGGTGCCAAAAGTTAAGGGGTTTGGTCCATCAGCCAATCTTGGGATAAAGAGATTAATTTTGTCCATTTACCTGGCATGTTGGGCATCTTATCCAGCTCGGGAATCAGCACTGGTACCTTCTTTTCCAAGGCAGCGTGCGGCCTTAAAAAGTTGAAGTAGACACAGAATAAGGTCACGAAAGAGACTGATCCCTGTTGGGATCCGAAGCCGGTGGTCGCTCTGTAATTGCCTTTGAACGTCCGATTCAACCGTTCGATGATTTGCTTTAAAGGGCGATATTCCTTTGACACTGGATCATTATTTGTAAGTCCGATTACTTGCTTCACATCAAAGGGGATGCCGTGCTGGGCATAATAGTGTTGAGCCAGAAGATAGATCGGATTGCCGTCGACGATAAAAATCAAGTCTTCCGGTATCTGGGGCATCTTTTTGAATACTTCGCGCAAGGCGTAAATAGCAGATTCTGTATCGCGGTTTGGCGAAACATAATTCGACAGAATAATTTTATTGACCGCATCAAAGAAGAAAAATAAATAGTTCCAACGACCACTCACCCGGATGTAGGTTTCATCTCCGCAGAATTGATCGGATAATTCGTAAGGGTAGTTCTCCAAAAAGGGCTTCAGAATAACAGATGTGCTGGACGCGTAATTGAGTATGGTTTGGCCTGTAATTTTAACATTATGTACGTCGTACATAAGTGCCGCTGTTTTTCTGGCGGAAAGGCCATAATTCACATGATAAGTGAGTATCAATCCCAACGTGTAAGGGGAACAATGAATATTGGCCAGATTAACTTTCGGCTGAATGATCGAGTCCTTCGAAATGGGTTCAAAAACAATATTGAATTGGCGGAATAGATAATGCATCTTAAATTGGTGCGGTTGCTTTTCGAATAAGTCTTTTTCTTCGGCTGTTAGTCCCTGTAGTCTTCTCAAGTAATAAGGACAATCCGCTCTTTTACATTTATATACATCAAATCCGTTGCGGTCCTTCACTTTTTCTAACGGATGCGTACAATGCGGGCACTTTAAAATGGCTGCTTTGGAGAAATGATTTTTAGGACTGAATAAAGCATCGCAAACTTTACAGTTGCATTGGCCTTTGGGGCCATTATTGGCGTAGAGGTAGTCCGAGGGAGCGTTGCAGCGTGGGCAGGTTGTATTGAGGTCTAGGTTGATTTTAACGCCATTGCGGCGTTGAATGGGCTGGAGAACCTTCCCAGTTTTTTCGAAATGAGTTTGGAGAAGCAGATGATAGTCCAACTTTTCAACTTTTTCGATCAAAGGCAGTTCATCGACTTTGAGCTTCTGGTAATTTAAATTATCCGGAGCAGTTAACTGAGGCATACGGGAATTTTGCGTCAACAGGATTACTAGCTTCATTAACGCAAGAATAATCATTCGTTGACGCTTGATAATATCAACTAAATAGGTTAATAATAGAGGTAGCAACTTGTCATCTTCCTTTCTTTTGGGGAAATAGTGCGGTGTAGTTACCATCACTATTAACCAAAAATTGGGGGGTGGCAAGTTTTTTTTGTCGTTAACCCCGTTAAATCAACGAAAAAATACAAAATTGAACGTCTGGCAGAGCTAAACTTTGACAGTACGCGCTTGAAATCAGGAGGGAAAACATGGAGGAAGAAATATCATTAGGTGAAATTTTTGCAATATTGAAGCAACGACTCGGCTCGATTATTGTGTGGAGTCTGGCAGGTGTGTTGTTGGCTGCGCTTTACACATTCTTTTTAGTTACACCATCTTACCAATCAACATCCAAAATTGTAGTGAATCAAACACAGAATGCTGAACAGGCTATCACAAATACGGACATACAAACTAACTTGAATCTGATCAATACGTATCAGGGCATCATCAAAGAGCCAATTATATTGGAGGATGTCATCACGAATACAGGCTCCGATTTGACTGTTTCGGAGTTGCGCAACAAGTTGACCGTCCAGACTGAAGACACTTCTTTGGTTTTCGGTATCACGGTAACGGACGAAAATCCGTTTAAGGCAGCTGAATTGGCGAATGCAACTGCAGTTTCTTTCGAACAAAAAATCGGCAGCATCCTGGACGTGAACAGCGTTACGATCTTGTCCCAAGCAGTCGCGAATCCGAATCCGGTATCTCCGAACACGCCGATGAATCTCGTGCTTGGTTTGTTGGTCGGTATGATGATCGGTGTAGGGCTGGCATTCTTGGCTGAATTTATGGACAAGACCGTCAAAGACGAAAAATTCATCGAGCAATTGGGCTGGTCGAATTTAGGATCCGTTTTGCAGATGTCCGAAGAAGAGTTGTCGGCTACACGTTTTGTTCAAGCAACACCTGATGTAAAGTCGCGTAAAGCCAAAAGACGCATATAGGAGACGATAAGATATGTTTGGATCAAGCAGAAAGAAGATCATGAAGTTGGACAGCCAACAACGTAAAGGTCTAAGTCTAATCTCAAAATTGCGGCCGAAATCCGTTATCGCTGAGCAATATCGGATCATCCGTACAAATATACAATTTTCAATGATCGACCGCGATGTGAAATCCATCGTCATGACATCATCCGGTCCATGGGAAGGGAAATCAACTACATCCGCAAACTTGGCATCGGTTTTTACCGACCAGGGCAAATGGGTTCTGTTGGTGGATGCCGACCTGCGCAAACCGACTGTGCAACGCACGTTCGGGCTGAGCAATATCGTGGGCTTGACGACCCTGTTGAGCTCACCGGAACAAGAACTTACTGAGGTTATCCAACAGGTGACCGGAACAGACTTGTATGTTTTGACAAGCGGACCGATTCCGCCGAATCCATCGGAATTGTTGAACTCGAATCGGATGAACATACTGATGAAGCGATTTGAGGACATGTTCGACATCATCATTTATGATATGCCGCCGGTGACATCCGTAACGGATGCGCAGATCATGGCAGCAAAAGCGGACGGTGTTGTATTCGTGATCCGTCACGGCGTTTCACATAAAGATTCCGTACTGAATGCGAAAGAACTGTTGGAAATGGTGAACGCGAACATATTGGGCGTGGTTTTCAATGGTGTAGAGAAGAAAACTGATTATTCCTACTACGGTTATGGTTATACAAACGAGGGGGAAGCGGAGTGATCGATCTTCATTGTCATCTGTTGTCTGGTGTCGATGACGGAGCTCGAACATTGGATGATTCCTTGGCGATGGCCCAACAAGCCGTTGCCGAAGGAATCTCCCACATCCTTGTGACGCCGCATCATAAAAACGGCAAATATTTGAACCCAAAAGAGGCTGTCATGGAAGCTACAGCAGCTCTGCAAACTGAATTGGATGACCGGGGAATCGGTCTGACGCTTTATCCTGGACAAGAACTCCGCATCAACGGAGAAATACTGGAAGATATCGAGAAAGGGGATATTTTATTCATCGACGACGAATCACAATATTTGTTGATTGAATTCCCGACCATGTCGATACCGCATTTTACAGAATCATTATTTTTTAAACTACGACAAAAAGGCATCACGCCGGTCATCGTTCATCCGGAACGGAATCAGGCGATCATTGATGATCCAAATATATTGCTTCCTTTCATTGAAAGGGGCGCGTTGGCACAAGTTACTGCGAGCAGCTATGTCGGTGCCTTCGGTAAAGAAATAGCGAAACTCAGCAACCAACTGATCGAAGCAAACCTTGTGCACATCCTTGCATCGGATGCCCATAACACACGCGGAAGAGGTTTTCATTTCCGGAAAGCTTTCGCTAAACTTGAAGCAGAATTCGGACCCGAGAAAGTCGCTTATTTCAAACAGAACGCAAAAGATCTTTTCAACGGAGACGTCGTCCATACGGAGGATCCGTCTGAAGTATATCAAAAGAAAAAAAGATTCCGATTGTTCGGCAAGTGAATATGCGTAAGTCCTAAGCCCGGGGAACAAAGCAGTTTGTTCTCCGGGCTTTTTTTTAAATATTTTTAATGCTCAGCCATTTGAATTATTTCTGTTGTGTTACTAATTCCTTAAGCGTCTTGATTGTTCATCAGTTTATTGATAATATTATTAAGATTCTATGACAAGTGCCTCGGATAGACAGTTGGGCTTCTTTTTGCATGGACTAAGAGATTTTATATAGTTATGTTCAACAAAATACTTGATGAACGAGTATTGCTGGCTAGAACAGGGCAGACCAGGAGCAATCCTGAAAAACAATTGTTTTATGCATAAATATTCATTCAAGAGAAAGAGGAACGCATAATGAATGAAACCAGAAAAAACAGACAAGGGAGAAAAAGGGTATGGAAGGTCATCTTTTCCATTCTGATGGTTGCGATGGTCGGTGTCGTTGCATACTTTTTTAAGGCTTATTCCGACATCGGCAGCACCGCAGAATCGATCTACAACGAGGTGAGTGTAGTCGAAATGCGGGAAGAATCGATCGAAGTAGAGACGGCAACGCAGCCGATTTCGTTCTTGTTGCTGGGAGCTGACACGGGTACTGCTGAAGAAGAGCGCACGGAAACAGGACGCAGCGACACGATCATCGTCTGCACAGTGAATCCGAACACAAAGACAACAACACTTTTGAGCATCCCGCGCGATAGCTACGCGGAAATCGTCGGATACAGCGATGTGTACGATTATTACGGTGACTACTATGACAAGATGAACCATGCGTATGCTTTTGGCGGTACGGAAATGTCCATCAATACGGTCCAGGAATTTTTGAATGTTCCGATCGATTATTACGTTGAAGTGAACTTTGACGGACTGACGGACATCGTTGATGCCATCGGCGGTGTCGAAATCACGAGTCCGCTGACGTTCGATTTCTATGGTCCGCAATTCATCGAGGGAGAAACAAGGATCCTGAACGGTTTCGAAGCGCTGCAATTCTCGCGGATGAGAAAACAGGATCCGGAAGGCGACCTCGGCAGACAGAAACGCCAACAGATGGTTATCAAAGCCATCTTGGATAAAGTCTTGACGATGGGAACGGTCGTGAACTATAAAAATATCCTGGCCACTTTGGAAGACAATGTCCAATTAAATATGTCATTGGACGAAATCCTTTCCATCGCCAGCGGGTACCGCAAATCAATGGAGAATTTCCAACAATTCTATGTTGAAGGCGAAGAAGTCTACATCGACGAAATTTATTACTATTACGTAAATCCGGAAGAACGGTTGCGCTTGTCCAACATCCTACGGGCTGAGTTGGAATTGCCGGAAGTGACAATCGAAGAGATCTCGACATCGGACAGTGAGCCGTATTATGATACTCAATCTTCCGCGACGGATTCTTCCTACACGGATACGACATACGATTCGTCCACGTACGGACAAACTGATGTCTACACGCCGAACTATTCCGATCCGTATATCGAAGAAGAAACGTATACCGAAGATTACTATTATGAAGAGCCTGTCCAGGACGACACCTATTACGAAGAAGAAATCTATGACTCGGCTTATTAAGATGAGTCATTTGATCAGTAAGCGGTGTAAATAAAGAGTACGAAAAAGATGGAAGGATGGGCAGACTGCCCATCCTTTTTCTGTGGAATGGCTTGTATGATCAGGTTTTGGCATTTTTCAGTCGCGGCTGCGTCTTTGACTGGCGGAGAGCCGGAATAGCCCGCCAAAAGCACCTTGGCGGGTAAATTGGATGCGAATATTCAGCGGAAAACCCGCCAAATGTGGTTTGGCAGTTTATTCTGCAGCTGCACCGTTCCCTTTTCCCCGCCGCAGCCCGTTTGGCGGGTTAATTGGGAACCAATCCACCAAAAATACATCGTCACGCCCAAGTGACGACCCCGAGATCCCCTCCAAACCATCAATCCGCCTTTACAATTTTGTTAAGATTGTTATTTTTCCTTTTTCATTCCGGTTAATTGACTTATACTAGAGGGTAATGGGCAAACTGCGCACATTTTGGGGCGCAACGTCAGCCAATACATCCTGCAGAGGCAGGATCGGGAGGAGGACCTAGGGTGAAACCAATGGTCAGCATCATCGTGCCGGTCTACAACGCGGCACCTTACTTAAACCAATGCGTCGATAGCTTAACCAACCAGACGCTGAAGGAAATCGAAATCATACTGATAAACGACGGTTCGACGGATGACAGTCTGGCTGTCTGCGTGGCGCTCTCCGCCACAGACGACCGGATCCGCATGATCGATAAACCAAACGGTGGCGTGTCGGAAGCGCGCAACGATGGCCTGCGCGCAGCGACGGGTGAGCATGTGGGCTTCGTCGATCCGGATGATTGGGTGGACGCGGACATGTACGAACGCATGCTTGCGACACTTACGGCAGCGCAAGCGGACATCTGCATGTGCAATTATGTCAAAGAGACGAAGGAAGGCACCGATTCAGTCCTGATGAAACAAACCGGGGTCATTGAAGAGGATGCGATCCTCGGCGATATCGTGGCGAATGTCATCGCCAAACCGAGCTTCAAAAGCGGGGAAACGGATATCATGGGCAGCGTCTGCCGCCTTTTGATCAAGCGCGAACTGCTTGAGAACGAGAATATCTGGTTCGACAAGGAAGTCGCCTTCATGGAAGACTTGCTCGTCTGCGTCGAATCTTTCCTTAAGAGTGAGCGCATCGCCATCGATGCCGGTACCCACTACCATTACCGCGTCCACGAGAGTTCGGTCGTTAATTCCTACAAAAAAGCTTTCCATGAACGCCAAATCCATGCTTTCCGTAAGCTGCAGGCGCTGTTGGAGCGCGAAGGCAAGGCGGACGAATTGGCCCAGCGCCTGGATATGCGCTATATCATCATCGCTTTGCTGTCGCTGGCGAATGAGGCGCACAAAAGCAATCACCAGCCGATGGGCGCAAAGATCAAGAATATCACCGCCATCCTGAAAGATCCGGTACTCAAAGCGATCCTCACCCGCTTGGATTTGAGCGAAGCCGAATCGCGGAAGAAACTGGAGCTGACCTTGATGAAGAAGGAAGCCAGCGTTGCGCTCTATCTTTACTACAGCCTGTTCAACCGAATCAAGGCTGCAATGGGGAAAGGCTAAACTATAGCTGTCCATAGAAAAGTATGAGGAGAGGGGATCGACGAGTGAAGACTATCTGTTTATTTTCTCCAGGCATCCTGCCGGTTCCTGCCGTCAAAGGCGGAGCGATCGAGACTTTGCTGGAGTTGTTGATCGAACAGAATGAAATAGAAAAGAAAGTGCGCTTTTTGGTCGTTTCCATCCACGACGAGGAGGCCGAAGCGCGCAGCCAGAAATACAAGCAGACGGATTTCATCTACATCAAGCGCAACCTCTTGTTTGCGGGCGCCTACAAAGCGGTCAAGGTATTGATGAGGAAACTGTTCAAAATCCGCTTTTCGCGCCCGAACCTGTATTATTGGTTGGGGGTGCGCAAAGTGTTGGCCGCCAAGCCGGATGCGGTGGTCGCTGAAGGCGGGGATTACGCCGTTTTCAAGCAATTCGCGCAGGCGCTCGGAAAGGAAAACGTCTTTCTGCATCTGCACCATCATCTGCGCGGAGATGCCGAACTGGACAGCGTATTCGGGGAAGTGTTGACGGTCAGCCGTTTCGTCAAGGACGAATGGCTGGCGACCTCCAGCATGGATTCCGGACAGGTGACGGTGCTGCCGAATGCGATCGACAACGATCGTTTTGCGGACAGCCTCAGCAGCGAAGAAAAAACAGCCTTGCGCAAGGACCTGGGGCTTTCTCCCACTGATTTCGTGGTCTTGTTCTGCGGGAGGGTCATCCCGGAAAAAGGGGTCAAGGAACTGATTCTGGCATTGGAAAAAGTCGCTGATCCGACCGTGAAGCTGCTCATCATGGGCAGCCCGAATTTTGCCTTGAAGGACAAATCGGACTATCTGGAAGAGGTTGAGGCATTGGTGAAGAAGAACGCCGATCGGATGGTGTTCACGGGATATGTCGCCAACGCAGAGACCTATCGCTTTTATGCCATCGCCGATGTCGTGAGCGTGCCGACCCTGATCGAAGAGGCGGCCGGCTTGGTCGTCCTCGAAGCAATGGCGGTAGGCAGACCGCTGATCGTAACGAATTCGGGAGGAATCCCCGAGTATGCGACGCCGGAATTGGCGATGATCCTGGAACGCAACGCTGATTTGGTCAGCAAACTGGCGGACAGCATCACTACCCTCAAGGAAAACGAGACATTACGCAGCCAAATGGCAAAAAATGCCAAGGAACGCTCACTGCGTTACACGAAGGAAGTTTTCTACACCGATTTCGTGGACCGTTTCAAGGACAGATAAAAGGGTATCGGCCGGAAAGGCTCCCCCCTGAATAAGGAGGAATCATCAAAATTCATGAATAAAGAAAAAACATTATCCATCAACATGATCGCCAGCATCGTAACCTTGGTGCTCAACCTGGGGATCAACTTTTTCCTCTCCGATTACATCGTCAATAACATCGGGGTGGAAGCTTACGGGTTCGTGAACCTCGCGAATTCGATGGCCAACTATGCGGTCATCATCACGGTCGCGCTGAACTCGGTCGCGGGCCGATTCATCACGATCGCTTACCATAAGGACGACAAGAAAGAAGCCAATCAATATTTCAATTCAGTCCTGATGGCGAACATCGTCATGGCCGTCTTGTTCGCGGTGCTCGGTCTGTTTGTGGTCACGAACTTGGATAAACTGATCAACATTCCGGCTGAATTAGTCGTGAGTGTGAAACAATTGTACACACTGGTTTTCCTCAACTTTATGCTGTCGATCATCAGTACCGTCTTCACAGTGGCGACGTTCATCACGAATCGTCTCTATATCAGCAGTTTGATCAATGCCGTTTCCTATACGCTGAAGGCGATCCTTTTCATAGTATTCTTCTCTGTGTTGCCGACAACCGTGGCGATCGTCGGGTTGGTGATGCTGATCTGCACGGCTTTTGTTCTTATATCAAACATTCATTATACGCGCAAATTGGTGCCCGACATCAAGATCCGGCCGCTTGATTTTTCAATGGCGAAAGTCAAAAAACTGTTCGCTTCCGGTGTCTGGAGCAGCATCAGCAGCCTGAGCCAAACGCTATCGGACGGACTGGACCTCCTGATCAGCAACCTGTTCATCAGTTCCATCGCGATGGGGCAACTTTCCGTAGCAAAAACATTGAGCAATATCCTGAACCAAGTCGTTGCGAGCATTTCCAATCTCTTTGCGCCGCAGTTGACTTATCATTACGCGAAGAATGACATCAAGAGTTTGTTGGTGGAATTGAGGCAGAACATGCTTTTGACCTCGGCCTTCGCGAATATCCCGGCTGCGATTCTCGTTGCCTTCGGTCATGAGCTGATCCAATTGTGGGTGCCGACGCAGGACGCGGACATGATTTATGTACTGCTTTTGCTGACGATTTTTCCGTTCTTGGATTCTCCGCCGATCACGGGGATGTACAACGTCTTCCTGATCACGAACCGTTTGAAGATGAATTCGCTGTTCTGGTTCTGCATCAGCATATTTGATGTCATGCTCGTTTTTCTTTTGCTGAACACGACCGATCTGGGGATACTGGCGATCGCCGGTGTCAGCACGTCGGTGGGTTTCATCGCCAATATGACCTTCATGCCGATCTATGCCGCAACCTGTCTGAAGCAGAAAAAGACGATTTTTTATCCGATCATTCTGCGTTACTTTGCCGTAACCGTGCTGATGGTCCTGACGTTTGTCGGGGTGAAATTGGTAGTGCCGGCGATCGATGGTTGGCCCGCATTGGGTGCAGCAGCTGTCGGCTGCGGTATTGTGGGCTTGGTGATCAACTACTTCTTGCTGTTCGGCAAAGCTGAACGCGACAAATTGCAGCTGCTTGTATCCAGTAAATTATTGAAGAGGGGAAAAAACTGATGAGAGAAATCACGATCGTAACCGGCTTTTTTGATATTGGCCGCGATAAATATGCGTTCTATTCAAGAAGCGTAGAAAAATATTTGGACTACTTCCGATTTTGGGCACGGATCCAAAATCAGATCGTCGTCTATACGACGCCGGAACTGGCTCCGAAAGTGATAGAAATCCGCGGCGAATTCGGCTTGGCCGACAAGACCGTCGTCATCGAAGTCGAAGATGTGTTTGAGGTTGAACCTGCCCTTTATGAACGCATGGCTGCCGTCGAACTGAAGCCTGATTTCCATCAGTTCCGGGCGAATGCCGATCCGGAGTGGCCGGACAACAAAGCCAATTACGACTACATCATGCTGATGAAATACTGGTGTTTGTATGATGCGGTCGAGAAGGGCTTGGCAACAGGCATGCTGGCATGGCTCGACTTCGGCTTCAACCACGGTGGCAAGAGCTTCAGTGATGCCGCCGACTTCGACTACTTATGGCAAACGGATCTGGATGACAAAATCCACCTGTTCAGCTTGAGCGATCCGAACAAGATCCATGCCGGGTTCCAGTTGCAGTTCCTTTCCGAGTGCCTGATGGGCGCGCCGGTCATCCTGCCTGACAGTTTGGCTGATGATCTGTGGAACTTGACCAAAAAAGCGATGGAAGCATTAGTGATGCTGGATTGCATCGATGATGACCAACAATTGCTGATGATGTCCTATCGCGAGCGGCCGGAAATTTTCGATGTCCATCTTTCCGACTGGTTCATGCCGATGAAGGAATACGGCGGCCAGCACCTGAAGATGGTTGAAAAGGTCGAAGAAAAACGTTCTTTCCTGGCCGAAATCAAATTGAAGCTCTATTTCATCAAGCGCCGATTGTTGTTCTGCAAACGCATTTATGACGCAGCCAAGCGCTACAAAGTCTAAATTTTTAAAATGCAATCCGGCAGACAAACAAGCAGCCGAAGAAAGGAATTAGCATGAGCAGATTAATCAGTATTATCGTACCGGTCTATAAAGTGGCCGATCTCCTGCCGCGTTGTGTGGATTCTGTGTTGGCACAGACGTACAGCGACTGGGAACTGATCTTGGTCGATGACGGTTCGCCGGATAACAGCGGCGACATTTGCGAAGATTACGCCAAGCGCGACAGCCGCATCCACGTCATCCACAAACCGAACGGTGGTCTGTCGGACGCCCGGAATGCCGGCATACCGACCGCCAAGGGACGCTACCTGACGTTCCTTGACAGCGATGATTGGATAAACGAGCGCTATTTGGAGAATTTGCTTCAGATTCTCGATGAATCGGATGCGGATGTCTCAGCCTGCAATTTCCTGCGCACAGCGACGGAAACGTTGCCGGAACGGACGGAGGAGCCGAAGACCTTCAGCTTCACCAGCCGACAGGCGTTGGATCACATCATCCATTTCGGCGCGTTCCATGAGCAGATGGTTGTCGCCTGGGGCAAGCTTTACAAAGCGGAACTGTTCGAAGGGATCCGTTATCCCGTCGGCAGGATCCACGAAGATGAGTTCACGACCTACAAGCTGTTGGACAAAGCCGGGAAGATTGCTTTCACAACTGAGCCGTTGCTTTATTACTGGCAGCGCGCAGACAGCATCATGGGCGAAGGCTTCAAGCTGAAGAACAAGCTGGATTATTTGGATGCCCTGAAGGAGAGGGCGGCCTATTTCCATGCGTACGGACAGTCGGACTACAGCGACAAGAGCTACCGGTCCTTATTCACCGAATCCTTGGCGGCCATCCTGACGTTGGATGCGCAAAATGATGCAGACGGGAAAAAAGCAGTCATCGAAAAGTTGGCTGCAGCCCGTCAAGCGCTCAAAGCGAGCGGGAAGCCGAAGCTGAACAGTCTTTATGCAGTATTTTTGGCATTTCCGAACGTCGCGACCCCCGTCTATAAGGTGATCAAAACCATCAAAAAGTGAACAAAAACAAGCCATCTGCTTGAGCGAATCCGAAAGGGTTCTCCAAGCTGGATGGCTTTTTTAGGTGTTTAGCGTAAATAACTGCTTTTAAGACTAGATGTCAGACCAAGTAATCCTCTATGTAGAGGCCTAGTGAGTAAACGCCGTCATTATACCCATCGGTAAGATAAACGTACCCGTCCAGATAGTCCGCATGAGAGATGTGGTGCATCGACTCATCATTCCATCCTCCATCGAAGCTGGCTGTGACGGCAGTACTCATGATATCAACGTCGACATCTGTCGTTGAGAAGTTGGAAAGTTTAACCCAATAGGTGTACTCTCCATACATCCCACCGCCAGGGTGAACTTGAACCGGCATGATGATGTAGTCATCGTAAATGAACGGGTTTCCCGCACTCCGGTAGCTATATTCATCACCGGTACCAATCAGGATGTCCTCTTGCCATACCCACTGATCGTTCCGCCAATCACCTGATGTATTGTGGTAAAGGGAGAGATTCATATATGGTGCTTCTGCGGTAGTCATATACCAGACATCGTCGATCATGAAGATGTTCGTGTCAGAAAAGGTTCCTTGCAGCAATGTGGAATAGTAGGTCCAATTGTTCGGGAAGTCGGTTGTGGTATAAATATTTATATCATCAGCGATATCCGGAACCATGTAATAGTTGTTCTCGTAAGTGAATATGTTTGGATAAGCTGCCCGAACGCCTTGTAGGGAAGGACCGATGACGACTTGACCGTAAGTCCAATTAATCAGATCAGCACTCCAGACATATCCAACCTCATCAGCGGTCAAACCAGTTGAGGCATTGTAACCACCGATGATTTCGAAGAAGATGTAGTAGATGCCGTTATCAAGGTAAATGAATGGGTCGGCGATTCCGGACTGGCCAGTGCGGTCCGTCACAATCGAAGTCGTCAGAATCGGATTCATAATATTCGGGAACGGCACTGCGACAGGCGGAGAGATGGACTGCTGCAGATCGGTGTAAAGTCCGATCGTGTAGATACCATCGTTCATTCCATCCACTATGTAAATATTTCCGGTTCCGAACGTCGCATTCGAGATATGATGCATCGCGTCACTATTCCAAGCTTCATTCTTCTGCGCCTCTACTGCAAGTCCGAGATTGATGACAGATACGGTCGTCGGGGACAGATTGGACAATTGGTACCAATACGTGTATTCGCCGTAGCGGCCGTCAGTCGGCGTGACTTGAATCGGCAGGACAACGGCTCCATCATAGTAGAATGGATTACCGGCCGTCCGCAGATCGGATTCGGTTGCGGTAGCCGTAATGATCGATCCTTGCGGATGCAGTGTCCAGCTATTGTTGCGCCAATCACCGGAATTGTTGTAGTAGAGAGAAAGGCTATCATACGGTTGATCAGTGACGGCTAGATACCAGATGTCATCCTCTACAAAGACGAGTGGGTCGACGAAATTGCCGCTCAAGAGCGTTCCGTACAATTCCCAACCTAATGGGAAAGAAGAAGCTTTATAAACATTCACATCTCCGCTCAGATCCGGTACCATATAGTACTCATCTTGATACATAAAGACATAAGGTGAAGCGACATTTGTGCCAGTGGTATCGACTCCCAACACCACTTGAGTGTAATTCCATTGTTGCAGATCGTTGCTCCATGCATGTCCAATTTCGTCAGCCGTTACACCCGTAGTCGGGTTGTAGGCTTGAATAGTATTGAAGAACACATGATAGGTGCCGTCATCCAAGACGATGTATGGGTTAGCAATCCCTTGGTTTGCCACTCTGTCCGTGATGCTGGCGATGGACAGAATAGGATTCTTCACGCTGTAATACAAGGAGATATCTTCCATAGTCAAAGGAGCAGTTGGGTCAGTAGGATCAGTTGGGTCAGTAGGATCAGTAGGATCTGTAGGATTTGTGGTGGTAGCGCCCTTGAAGATTCCGATGCTGTATTCATTATTGTTCCAATTGTACCCGTCAGTCGCGTAGTAGAAGCCATCCCCTACAGCGATATAGGAAATGTGATGCATCGCATCGCCGTTCCATTCGTCGTTGTATTGGGAAATGACGGCTGTGCCTTTGTTCGTAACAGTGACGGTCGTTGGCGACAAATTGGATAATTCGTACCAGGTCGTGTATTCCCCGTAGATGTTGTTGGATTTAGGGGTAACTTCCACTGGGATCACAACGGAATTATCATAGATGATCGGCATCCCGCCGTTCCGCAGTCCGCCTTCTGTAGTTGTTTCAGGAAGGATCTGGCTGCTGGAATGCAGTACCCAGCTGCTGTTGCGCCAATCCCCGGAAGTATTGTAGTAAAGCGATAGGCTGTTGTAAGGCAATTCAGAAACGGTCATGTACCAGATGTTGTCCATCGAGAAGACCAATGGATCGACGAAATTGCCGGATAACAGTGTGCCGTACAGTTCCCATTCGAGCGGGAAGGAGGATGCTTGATAAACATTGACATCGCCGGCACGGTCAGGGACCATATAGTAGGTGTCTTCATATTCCATCACGTAAGGGGATGCGGCTCTTGTTCCGTTGGTTTCTTCGCCAAGGACGATCTGTGTGTAGGTCCAGTTGATCATATCTGTGCTGTAGGCATGCCCGATTTCATCGGCTGTAGCTTGCGTATCCGGATTGTATCCGAGGATGACGTCGAAGAACATGTGGTAAACGCCGTCTTCGAAGACGATGTACGGTTCCGCAACGCCGAGCTGTCCAGTCCGGTCGGTCACCATATCTTTGGTGATCAGCGGATTTTCAGCACCTGCGATTGCAGACAAGTCCACCGGTACGGTTGGAACTGCAGTCGGATCCATCGGATCAACCGGGTCGATAGGGTCAGTCGGGTCGATAGGATCAACCGGGTCGATAGGATCAACCGGGTCGATAGGATCAACCGGGTCGATAGGATCAGTCGGGTCGATAGGATCAACCGGGTCGATAGGATCAACCGGGTCGATAGGATCAACCGGGTCGATAGGATCAACCGGGTCGATAGGGTCAGTCGGAATCACCGGATCTTGGGAATCCGAAGGGTCGGAGCCTGTGAATAAGCCGATGCTGTATTCGTTGTTGTTCCAGTTGTATCCGTCAGTCGCATAGTAGTAACCAGTTTCTGCTGCAACATAGGAAATATGGTGCATCGCATCGCCGTTCCACTCGTCATTGTATTGCGAGATGACGGCATTGCTTCTTCTGGTTACGGTGACAGTAGTCGTTGACAAGTTGGACAGTTCGTACCAGTCTGTGTATTCTCCGTAAATATTGTTGGATTTCGGAGTGACTTCGACCGGAATGATGACTGAATTTTCGTAGATGAAGGCATTGCCTGCATTACGGAGTCCGCCTTCCGTTGATGTTTCAGGAAGGATCTGGCTGCTGGAATGCAGTACCCAGCTGCTGTTGCGCCAATCCCCGGAAGTATTGTAGTAAAGCGATAGGCTGTTGTAAGGCAATTCAGAAACGGTCATGTACCAGATGTTGTCCATCGAGAAGACCAATGGATCGACGAAATTGCCGGATAACAGTGTGCCGTACAGTTCCCATTCGAGCGGGAAGGAGGATGCTTGATAAACATTGACATCGCCGGCACGGTCAGGGACCATATAGTAGGTGTCTTCATATTCCATCACGTAAGGAGATGCGGCTCTTGTTCCGTTGGTTTCTTCGCCAAGGACGATCTGTGTGTAGGTCCAGTTGATCATATCTGTGCTGTAGGCGTGTCCGATTTCATCGGCTGTGGCTTGCGTATCCGGATTGTATCCGAGGATGACGTCGAAGAACATGTGGTAAACGCCGTCTTCGAAGACGATGTACGGTTCCGCAACGCCGAGCTGTCCGGTTCGGTCGGTCACAATATCTTTTGTAATGATTGGATTGGTAGTCCCCGAAGTCGGATCTAATCCTGTTAATTCGCTCACGCTCGTCAAAGCTGCAACGGCAGCGATAGCTTCTTCAACAGCAACTTCTGCTGAAATAGGATCCTTAGTTTCTAGTTGAGTTTCTGAAGGATTTTCCGTGTCAGTTTCAACAGAGGGCATCATTTGGTTTTCAACCGGATCAGTATTTAGTGTGGGTATTTCGGTTGCTGGGACTTCAGTAATCAAAGGCGTTTGGGTTTCCGTTGTTGCAAGGGCCGGGAGCTCATCTATGGGAACTGTTTCTCCAAAGGTAGCTTCAGGTACAAGTAATTGTGTAGCTTGTGTTGGCTCTTCTGTTGATGCCTTTACGATAGGCATATTACCCAATAAGGTAACTATTAGTAGGAGAGGAGCCAGCAAAAGGTACCTTTTTTTCATATTTAGCTCTCCTTTAATATGCTAAAATTGAATGAAGGGATATTGTTTACTGTTTAAATATGCTGGCACTCTGTAAATAATGAGATGTTACTTGATATTCTGCATTTTTTCACCTTCATTTCAGGGGGACGGGTGCAATGGACTTTCCTAATATATTTTACAATAATTGAAATAAGTTTACAAATAATAACCTGAATTATTCATAGATTTTCAGAAAACGTCTTGAAACGTTAGTCTTCCAACATATTTTGTCTTTCCAGTTCACACCCAAAAGGTGTGAAAAAAGAACCCCAATCTGTTATGGTTAATGTACGACCAACAACCAAAGAAAGGGGTTCTCTCAATGGCAACTTTACACGAAAATACGCTAAACTTCAACAAAAAAATGACGGTTACAAATACTGGAGGTAATCTCTCCACGGATGCTGGTCTCATTTTGGTTAAAGAATTCCTTTATTCAATCGGATTCGAACAGTTGATGGAGAAAGAGCTTCATTTTCAAGACTCCCGTCTTTCACCTACACATTCGAATGAAACCATCCTTGAACAATTGATTTTCCAATTAATTGCAGGCTATGATACCGATGCATCTGCCAACATCTTACGTCATGATCCTTTCTTCCAGCAGATGCTTGAAAAAAGTACATTGGCTTCACAACCTTCGCTTTCGCGTTTTTGGGATCGCATTAGTGAGAGTCCCGATGCGCTTTTGCAGCTACAAGCGCTCAATCAAGCGATTCTGGATAAGGTACGCATACAACGTAATGCAACAGAACTGGTTTTGGATTTGGATTCCACATATAGTGACACATACGGCGATCAAGAAGAAACGGCCTTTAACACACATTATCAAACAACCGGTTATCATCCGCTCGTTGCCTTTGATGGTCTGACCAAGGACTTTCTGAAGGCGGAACTGCGTTCCGGAAACACATACTGCTCAACCGGGGCAGCCGATTTTTTGAATCCGCTTCTTGAACACTATAATCAGACCGTTCCAGTCAGCATCATTCTTGTCCGCGCAGATAGTGGCTTTGCAGCGCCGGAACTGTATGACCTCTGTGAAGAAAAAGAGCATCAGTACGTCATTCGGCTCAAACGGAATGCCCGCTTGCATAAGTTCGCGGAACAGTTTGTTCAAGTTGGGGATGAGACCGAATGGAGTCAGAAGGAAGAGCATTTCTACTCCATTCGCTACCAAGCCGGCACTTGGAAGCATGATCGTAGGGTTTGCATTCGTTCTGTCAGGGAAGCAAATGAACTGATTTTCCACCATGAATTCATTATCACCAATCTATCCGATGTTGTCTCGACTGAACAAGTCTACCAAACGTATTGGAAGAGAGGTACGATGGAGAATTTCATCAAGGAAGCCAAGAATGGC